>NZ_JPII01000003.1:0-311 GCF_000832025.1 Shewanella sp. cp20
ACAATTAGCAGCCAGCAGATCCCAGGTGTTTTCACTGAAAACAATTAGCAACCAGCAGCCCCCAGGGAGTTTTCACTGAAAACAATTAGCAGCCAGCAAACCCCAGGGAGTTTTCACTGAAAACAATTAGCAACCAGCAGACCCCAGGTGTTTTCACTGAAAACAATTAGCAGCCAGCAGACCCCAGATGTTTTCACTGAAAACGACTAGCAACCAGCAAACCCCAGATGTTTTCACTGAAAACAATTAGCAGCCAGCAGATCCCAGGTGTTTTCACTGAAAACAATTAGCAACCAGCAGCCCCCAGGGAG